>NZ_JAUOEO010000004.1 GCF_030540825.1 Flavivirga spongiicola | reverse complement strand
TTCACATCTTCTTATAATGTAAAGACAATTATCACTTAAAAAACCATGACTCTAATTTCATGTTTTTTTTGTTAATTTGCGCAACTATCTTTAATTCTTTAATAAAAAAGGATGTCATTCAACCTTCATAGCAAGGACATAATCATTGCTGTAAAAAATGGTAACCACGATGCCTACAGTCACCTTTATAGAACATATTATGACAAACTATGCAAGTATATTTATTCTTTGACACTTGATTATAAGCAAGCCGAAGATGTCGTTCAAGATACATTAATTGATATATGGGTAAAAAGAGATAAATTAAATATCAATTCATCATTAAATAATTATTTATACCGGTCTGTTTATAATAAATTTATTAACCTTTCTAAAAAGAATATACGAAAACAGTTATTATTGAATGAATTACATATGGAGGCAATTGTCGAGCTTGAAGGACTTGGAGAAGATCGCAAAGAAGCAAGGTTAATAGCCATCGAAAAAATCATAGAACAACTCCCTCCAAAGCGTAAAGAGATTTTTATACTTAGCAAATTAAAAAATTACAAGTACAAGGAAATAGCCGTAATGCGTAACGTATCGGTGAGTACTGTTGAAAGTCAAATACGCAAAGCTATGATTACAATTCGTAAAGAGATGCTACTACTTATTTTAACAGGAATGACTATTATGGTTTTTATGTTAATTCCTTGAGTTCAATTAGGTTTAACTCACTAAATTAATCTATTTTTATAAAATTCCTTAGAGTAGTAATTTAATAATTTTCTCAGGTTTTTGATCCTGTTAAACAGGAAACATCTACAAAAAAATTTCGTAAACTGAGTATGAATTAATAGCTACCGCCACAATTAAAGAAGGATGGCATTTATATTCTCAAACAGTTCTAGAAGATAGGCCACACCAGCAATTTTCGCATTTGAAAGTTATAAGAATTATCTAAAAAAAAGGATACAAAAGAAGAGAAAGGGTATAACCGTATATGATAAAACGCTCTAAAAAGTGTATTAAGTATTTATCCGACAAAGTTGAGTTTAAATAGAGGATTGAGCTTGAAACGACGAACAACTTTTCTATAAACACTAAGGTAGAATTTATGGTATACGATGATGAAAAATATTTACCTCCAAAAGAAGTAGTACTAGAATTTACTATTAACCAACCTAATGATGGATCAATCCCAAGAGAACTTTCAGTAGGTCAATGTATGGATCCAAGAGGCTTTTTTGTGCAAAAATATTATTCTTATTTCAATTCACACACAACTTTTGGGATTGATCCCATTTAATTTAAAAACACGTTAGATTAACTAGAATTTTTGCTTAAACACAACAATTAGGCATGATCTCTTTTGTTTTTGATACGTTATTTCTTATAAAAGCTTGTCAAGTACTACAAAATATATTAAACAAAAAAGCCTCACCTTTTCAAGTGAAGCTTTTCGTGAGCCCTGAAGGATTCGAACCTTCGACCGCCTCCTTAGAAGGGAGGTGCTCTATCCAGCTGAGCTAAGAGCCCTAAAAGAAAACATTTCCGATTTCTGGTGTGCAAATATAAAATTAACTACATATCTAACCAAAAGAAATGTTCATAAATTTTATCAATAATTCATAATACTTTAAAAACCTTGGTTCTAGCTTTAATTATTCATTTATTCTAATTATTTTCAAATTAATATATAATAAAAAACACCATTTAAATGGTGTTTTTTATAGATATCTATTTATTTGACTACCAAAATAAAGCGTATAAAACGGTTAGTATAATCATAATTGCAAACGAACCAATATTAAATAATGGTGTCGTTTTAAATAATTCTTTAGTAAGCGGAATACCTTTAGGGTCTTCTGCTCCTTTATTTTGCATATTACTTAATACGACTATAACTAGCATCGTTAATAACGTTGTTATCCCCATTTGATGCATCCATGGCTCAAATATTGGAATAGGTAAGAATTTAAGTGCCAATGCAATTGGAATAGATAAGACGGCTCCCCAAATGGCAGCATTATTCGTGGTTTTTTTCCAGAATAAACCTAAAATAAACACGGCTAATATACCCGGACTCACAATGCCCGTGTATTCCTGAATGAACTGAAATGCCTGATCGATACCTCCTAAAAGCGGCGCAACAATGACGGCAATTATTAAAGCTACTGCTGCAGAAATACGTCCAACATTTACGGTCGTTTTATCATCAGCATTTTTATTAACATATTGCTTGTATATATCCATAGTAAAAATGGTTGATGTTGAATTTAACATAGAAGCTAAAGAAGATACAATAGCAGCAGCTAAAGCAGCAAAAGCAATACCTTTAAGTCCTGTTGGCAAAAACTGTAACAACCAAGGATATGCTTTATCTGCTTGCTCTGTTGTTGGCAAATTTAACATTCCTGCCTCTCCCAAATTAGCCATAATCGAAGGATCGTTTACCATAACATAAGCTGCAATACCAGGAACAACTACAATTAATGGAATGATAAGTTTTAAAAACGCTGCCAATAAAATCCCTTTTTGAGACTCTTTTAAAGATTTAGCTGCTAAAGTCCTTTGTATAATATATTGATTGAAACCCCAATAGTATAAATTAGCGACCCATAAGCCCCCTATTAATACCCATATACCAGGTAGATTTATATAGTTGTCATTACTTTCTTCTAGTATCATATGAAATTTTTCGGGAGCCGCTTCTACAACTTTAGAGAACCCTGCTAAAACACCTTCGCCTCCAGATACCGTATTCAATGCTAAATAAGTAGTAAACAAACCTCCTAATACTAAAAATACAACTTGTATAACATCGGTCCAGGCAACAGCGGATAAGCCTCCATATAAAGAATAGGCTGCGGCAAATAACGCTAAACCAATAATAGCATACATCATATCAACCCCCATAATAGTTTCTATAGCCAACCCTCCTAAATATAGCACTGAAGCTAGATTTACAAAAATGTAAAGTGCTAACCAAAATACAGCTAGTATCGTTTTTAAATTCGTTGAAAATCGTTTTTCAACAAACTCGGGAATCGTATATAAGCCTTTTTCTATAAAAATTGGCAAGAAATATTTACCGACAATGATTAGAGTTAAAGCTGCCATCCACTCATAAGACGCAATCGCAAGCCCTAAAGCAAATCCGGATCCTGACATTCCAATAAACTGTTCTGCTGAAATATTTGCTGCAATTAGTGATGTACCAATGGCCCACCATGGCAAAGATTTACTTGCTAAGAAATAATCTTCGGCATTTTTTTGATGCCCTTCTTTATCTCTAGATACCCACAACCCTACTCCTAAAATTAAAATGGCGTAGGCTATAAAGACTACATAGTCCCACATTTCGAATCCTGCTGTCATAGTAAAATAAATTATTTTGATTAATTAATATTTAAGACTCAAATATAAAGATTAAATTTAGAAATAATGCATGCTTGCCTTAAAAAAACCAAACTAGTAGGGTCTAGTAGGTTTTTTTAAAAAAATAATGATACATTTGTAGTGGTATATGATAAAGATCAAGAAAAAAATAGGCGTTCCAAAATACAAGCAAATAATCAACTCCATTGAAGATGCTATCCTTTCTGGTGCTTTAAAAAAAGGAGATCAAATTCCTTCTATTAATAGTATTAAAGACACCCATAAGCTTTCGAGAGATACTGTTTTAATGGCGTTTAATGAGTTAAAAAACAGAGGTATCATTCAATCTGTAGTTGGAAAAGGATATTATATAGCTAGTGAAAATATAAACGTTACCCAAAAGATATTTTTGCTTTTTGATGAATTAAATGCCTTTAAAGAAGATTTATATAATTCGTTTTTAGAAAATTTAGGAGGTAATATTCAAGTAGATATTTTTTTCCATCATTTCAACGAAAACTTTTTTAGCAAGTTAATTAATGATAACGTTGGTGACTACAACTATTATGTAATCATGCCAGCAAACTTGACAAATACAAACAAGGATATAAAAAAATTACCAAGCGATAAGGTCTATATTTTAGACCAAGTACATAAAGACTTATTAGAATATTCGGCCATTTATCAAAACTTTGAAAAAGCCATTTTTAATAATCTCACTAAAGCATTACATCTCATAAGGAAATACGAAAAAATAATTCTAATTTTTTCTGAAGACAAACAACCTCAAGGTATGCTAAAAGGGTTTAGTTCCTTTTGTAAAGAAAATGAAATACCTTTTGAAGTTATAAATTCACTAACAAATAAAGTTTTAATAAAGGGAGAATTATACATCATGCCAGATGATAAAAGCTTACTCCAAATTATAAAAAAAATGAAAAGTAAAAACTTTTCACTGGCAAAAGATATTGGTATTATTTCGTACAATGACACCTTACTTAAAGAAATTGTAGAAGGTGGTATTACAACCATTTCTACAGATTTTAATAGGATGGGACAACGTTTAGCAGAAATGATAACTAATAAAGAAAAAGTTAAGATAGAGAATCCTAACAGACTAATTATCAGAAACTCATTATAAAAAAAATAGTGTACAAAATTAATCACAATAAAGCTTTAAATCTTTTAGAGGTTGAAAACTCCGAAAACAAGGTATATGGAAAAATCCACCTTAATTCCGGGGCCAGTTTGCAAGAGTTAACATTAAAAGGGCATGCCATTATAAAAGATTTATCGCCATTAACTTATGCCAACACCTATGCTTCTTCAATTTTATTTCCTTTTGCTAACAGAATTAAAGATGGCGTATATACTTTTAACAATAAAGCGTTTCAATTTGAGATAAACCAAAAAGAAGAAAATAATGCACTTCATGGATTGGTTTACAATAAAACGTTTCAAATTATAAATCAAGAAACTAGTAATGATTCAGCATCTATTTTACTAGAATACAACGAAACTGAATTATCTATTGGATTTCCTTATACCTATACTATTCAGTTAAAATATATTTTCACTTCAAATAACTTAAGTTTAAATGTATCTGTAAAAAATACAGATTCGAAAGCATTTCCTTATACTTTAGGATGGCATCCTTATTTTTTAAGTGACAACTTATTCAATAGCTCACTAGATTTTAATAGTACTAAAAAAATAGTTTTAGGTGAAAGAAACATCACTACTGGTGTTGAAGATTTCGAATTAAAAGATGCATTTAATATTGAAGATAAACCATTGGATGATTGTTGGATTTTGAATTCAAATGAGGTGACATTCAACACTCCAAAATATCAATTAATAATGAGATCTTCTGCAAAGAATAATTTCCTCCAGGCTTATACCCCTTCTAAATTAAATACAATAGCTATTGAACCTACAACAGGAGTTTCAGACAGTTTTAATAATAATATAGGGCTAGAGGTTTTAGATGCAAATGATACTTATCATATTAACTGGAGTTTAAAAATAAAATAACATATACTAAAATGAGTGCTATATTGATTAATGATGTAAAAACAACATTCATAGAAACATTTAAAACCGAACCTATTCTTATTTTTTCCCCAGGGCGAATTAATATTATTGGGGAGCATACAGATTATAACGATGGGTTTGTGTTTCCTGCAGCAGTAGATAAAGGTATTGCTGCTGCTATACAAAAGAGCGACACAAATAGATCTACCGCATATGCATTGGATATGAACAGTCGTATTGAGTTTGAATTAGATAAATTAAAACCATCTGCTGAAGGCAGCTGGGAAAATTATGTATTTGGTGTTGTTTCCGAAATACAAAATAGAAACAAAGTCGTAGGTAATTTTAATATTGTTTTTAAGGGAGATATCCCAGGAGGTGCTGGCATGTCGTCATCTGCAGCATTAGAAAACAGCGTTGTTTTTGGCTTAAATGAGTTATTTGATTTAGGATTAACAAAGCACGAAATGATTTTAATATCACAAAAAGCAGAGCATAATTATGTGGGTGTAAAATGTGGGATTATGGATCAATATGCCAGTATGTTCGGCATCAAAAACAACGCATTACTTTTAGATTGTAGAACGGTAGAATCTAAACCTTATAAGATAGATTTTAAAGACCATCAACTCATGCTCATTAATACTAATGTAAAGCATAGTTTATCCGATAGTGCCTATAATGACAGACGTTCTGCTTGTGAAAGCATCGCAGAATTACTTGGAATAAAAGCATTAAGAGATGCTACCGAAACTGATTTAGAAGCCATAAAAGACAAAGTAACCCCCGAAAATTATCAAAAGGCACTATATGTCATCCAAGAAAACAATAGAGCTATAAAGGCGTCAAAAGCTATTGAAGATAATGATTTGGACACATTAGGGGCTTTGATTTTTCAATCACATGATGGCTTACAACATCAATACAAAGTAAGTTGTGATGAATTGGATTTTCTAGTAAACTTAGCAAAAGCAGACGATCAGGTTTTGGGAGCCAGAATGATGGGTGGCGGATTTGGTGGTTGTACCATTAATTTAGTAACAAAAAGTGAAGCCAAAGCTTTTGGAGAAGCCGCATCTATAGCTTATAAAAGGGAATTTAACAAAGCCTGTTCTGTATACTTTATAAAACTATCTGAAGGCACACACTTAGTAAAATAATAAATTACAATTTATTAAAAATGAACCATACAGATTTACAAGACTATTCGCATAAACGTTTTAATATACTTACTGGTGAATGGGTTCTAGTATCGCCACATCGTGCAAAACGACCATGGCAAGGACAAAATGAAGCAATATCTAATACTGTTAGACCAACTTATGATGAAACCTGTTATTTATGTGCAGGCAATACCAGAATTAATGGCGAAATAAATCCAAAGTATCAAGATGTATTTGTTTTTACAAACGATTTTGCTGCCTTGCAAAAAGATTCTAAATCTTTTTCAGTACAAGATGGCTTGTTAGTAGCCGAAAGTGAAACCGGAATATGCAAAGTTATTTGCTTTAGTCCGGATCACTCAAAAAGCTTAGCAAATATGGATACTAAAGACATTCTGAAAGTCGTTTTCGCTTGGCAAAAAGAATTCAAAGAACTCTCAGAAAATCCCAATATTAATTACGTTCAAATATTTGAAAACAAAGGCGCTGTGATGGGATGTAGTAACCCACACCCACATGGACAAATTTGGAGCCAGTCTACACTTCCCAATGAAGTTGATAAAAAAAACACACAGCAGCTAGCCTATTACAACAAAAATAGTAGCAGCCTTCTAGGTGATTATTTAGCACAAGAATTAGAAAAGCAAGAGCGTATTATTTTTGAAAATGATTCGTTTGTTGTATTAATTCCTTTTTGGGCAGTATGGCCGTTCGAGACTATGATTGTACCTAAAAAGCAACAATCAAATATTTTAGAACTAAATGATGCTGAAGCTTTAGACTACGCTGAAGCTATATCAGTAATAACAAAAGCATACGATAAATTATTTAACACATCGTTCCCCTATTCTAGTGGTATACACCAAGCTCCAACCGATGGAAACGCAAATATACACTGGCATTGGCACATGAGTTTTTATCCACCGTTGTTAAGAAGTGCCACTGTAAAGAAATTTATGGTAGGCTATGAAATGTTTGGCTCTCCGCAACGTGATATTACCGCTGAAATTGCAACAAAAATGATTAAGGATTTGGTTTAATTTTCTCTCGATTAATAGCGAAGTTTTTAAGAGGCTGTCTAAAAAGTAATATATTTTGTCATTCAGAACATAGTGAAGAATCTTATCATTTTATAAATCAACATATTATGTTTTAAAGAGATTCTTCACAGCTTCGCAGCTACCTTCTAAACAAAATATATTTTGTTTAGAAGGTAATATTCAGAATGACATTTTTTAGACAGCCTCTTTTATTTCATTTTATGGTATGAAACGTTAAGAGTTCATTAAAACTATAGTTAAAGTATCTTAAATGCCAACTATTTAAGTTATAAAACACTTTAATTTGAGAAACGACAATCATTAAAACAAAAATGAAATACTTCATTTTTATTCTTTTGCCATTTTCAATATTTTCTCAAAATATAACAGGAAAAGTCTATGATAGCGACACAACCGTTAAAGGCATAGACGTTTTTAACCTTAGTAAAAAAACAAGGACGTATACAGATAACTATGGCAGCTTTACCATTCAAGCGAATATGGGTGATACCCTTTCATTTCATTCTATATTCCATAATAAAAAAATTATAAAACTTACCAAGTCTCATTTTAATGGTATTATGGTTATTGAGTTGAGAAAAACCATAAACAGACTTAATGAAATACTAATACAAAATAATATAAAACCGAAAGCGTTTAATCCCTCCAAAGAAAAAGCCGGGCTAAAAGAACAAATCGCTAAAGACATAAAATCTAACCCTCATCTATACGGCACCTCTTCTAAATATGGGCTTGATGTTGTTAGAGTCATAGGATTAATTGGTAAACTTTTCAAGAAAAAAGGAAAAAACGTATCTATAGTTCCTATATCACATAAAGCCTTAGATTCCTTATTTTCCAATAGCCCCTTTTTCAATGATGAATTGCTTACTAATAATTTAACAATACCCAAAGACCGCAAACAACTCTTTTTTGAATATTGCGAAACTAAAAATCTAGATAAAGAATTACTCAAAAACGAAAGTGAAATCATACTTTTAGATAGCTTGGTAAACTATAGCAACTCATTTCTAAAAATAATTGAAGCATCTAAAAAAAAGTAAGTCCCCTTTTTTTTCAAATAAAGAATTTCTTGAAACGAACTATCCTCGAGGCAGAGTCATAGAGGTATTTCGCTCGTTTTATACCCAATCAAGTTGAGCACAGGTTTTGACCTTTCTGGTCAAAAATCAAAATTCTTTTATTTAGATTCCCGTTTTTACGGGAATGACAATTTCAACGGAAACCCCAAGGCAGGGCCTCGGAGAACTTTTCTTCGATTAAAATAAAGAGTATTATACTAAATCTTAGCTTCAAAAGTTATATTTTTAGCCATCAAAACTTTTCCTTTTAATGAAACGTTACTTATACTTTATTTTAACCATAGGATTTTTAATGCTTTGGAGTTCATGCCGTAAAGATTTTGAGTTTTCTCCAAGTACTGGTAATCTTGAGTTTTCAAAAGACACTGTTTACCTGGATACTATTTTCACCAACATTGGTTCCAGCACATACAACCTAAAGGTTTATAACAGAAGTAATGATGATATTTCTATACCTTCACTAAGGTTAGCCTTAGGTCAATCTTCCAATTACAGATTAAATGTAGACGGTGTTGCTGGTGAAATTTTTGAAAATGTAGAAATATTAGCCAAGGATAGCTTATTTATTTTTATTGAATCGACCATAGATATTAATAATTTCCCAAACCCTGACGGCAATTTTTTATATACCGATCAAATTGAGTTTGATGCTAATTCAAACCTTCAGAAAGTAGAACTTGTTACCTTAGTACAAGATGCCGTATTTATTTATCCTAATCGGGATAACACGACAAAAGTCGTTGAAACCTTAACACTTGATATTGCTGGTGAATTAATTGAAACCGAATTACAAGGACGCGAATTACTACCTACAGAGCTTACTTTTACAAATGAAAAGCCTTATGTTATTTATGGTTTTGCCACCGTACCAAACGGAGAAACCTTAACTATTGATGCAGGAGCCAGAATACATTTTCATAACAATTCGGGAATCATCGTATCTAATAATGGGTCATTACAAGTTAATGGCGCGTTTAGTAACGATCAAGATCTATTAGAAAACGAAGTCATTTTTGAAGGCGATCGTTTAGAACCCAATTTTGCTAATACACCGGGACAATGGGGCACCATTTGGTTATTGGATGGTAGTATCAATAATTCGGTAAACTACGCCACCATTAAAAATGCATCAGTTGGTATCTTATGTGATGGTAATCCAAATGCTATTTCAGACAAACTAACTATAACCAATTCACAAATTTATAATTCCAGTAATTACGGTATTTTTGGAAGAAACACTTCCATTGCTGGTGAAAATATAGTTATCAATAATACAGGATTAGTATCATTTGCAGGAACTTTAGGCGGTAAATATAACTTTACACATAGTACCATTGCAAACTATTGGAATAATGGATTTAGACAATTCCCTTCTGTTTTAATTAATAATTTTGTGTTAGATGAAGATAACAATGCGACCATTGCAGATTTAACCGAAGCTAATTTTAATAACTGTATTATCTACGGAAATGATAATCCCGAAATTTTACTTGATGAAATTGAAGATGATGCTGTGGTATTTAATTTTAAATTCACGAACTGCTTAATTCGTTTTGAAGATAGAAACAACAACTTTTCTGGGCCTAATTATGATTTAAATGATACCAATCATTATGAAGGTAATATTTTTAATGAAGATCCTAATTTTAAGGATACTGATGCTAATATGCTCATTATTGGTGATGGATCTGCTGCCATTAACAAAGGGCTTCCGGCTTCTGCCACTCAAGTTCCTTTTGATATTTTGAATGTGAATAGAACGGGGGCTCCAGATTTGGGAGCTTATCAGCATATTACATTTCCAGAGGAAGACAACTAATCTTAAATATCTTTTGTTAGCAACACAATTTTTATCTAAAAAAATACTTTTTTAATCTTGACTTTGAAAAAAAATTCAACTAACTTCGTTCCAGTCTGCGACACGGACAGGATAACAATCGATAAATGTTTATTGAAACGGAACATTATCTTTGCATTGGCAAACATTTACAGAAGAACTCCCAATGAACCGAATTTTAATATTGATAATAATGTTTTCATTTTTTCGGATGCGGAAAAAAGTAATCGGCAAAAAACCTCACAAGACATAGAACTAATTACGAGGCAACAACTATCGCACTGAATATGAAGGAGAACCTTCTCTAATGATTTTGCTTCATGAAGACGAACAATGAACGAAAGAAGAGAACAAGAAGACAATGATAATAACTTCTATAAGGAATTCAGAAAGACAGCCTTTTATCCGAACTGACTAAATCAATGACACCAGATTTCCAATCCTTTGCTCAATAGAGTATATGATTATCCAGACAATGAATTTTTATTTTGATTTAAACATAAAGTCCATTGTATGTTCCAATCCAAAGATTCCTAAATAATCTTCACATATACTACGAACATGATCTTTAATCGCTTTATTTTTTTTAGATTTCAAACTAAAAAACTCAAACGAATCTATTTCCTTATTTAAAAGCGCCAGTCCGTTTTTAAAACCTAACCAAATGTTGTTTTTCTTATCTTGGTAAAGTGCTGAAACATTACTTTTATTAAGTTCTGTTACAGAATTATCCGGGTAAGGATAATACTTGGCTACCTGTGTTTTTAAATTGTATGCTCCAATATGTTCTGTAGTTTTTATCCATAATTCATTGTTGTGAGTAATTAATAGAGATCTCGTTGGCGTGGTAAACAATTTTTTATCAGATTCATCATAAACAGCTTTAACAAAGACACCCTCTTTAGTATCAATTTTTTTTATTCCTAAGCTAGTGCCTAACCACAAATACGCTTCTTTATCTTCAACAATGCTCCAAACCTCAAAATTATCTAAGCCTTTTTTTTCTGTTTTAATTACATAGCGTTCAAATGAATTTGTTTCTGGATTAAACTTGTTAAGACCATCAATAGTACCGACCCATAAATTCCCTTTTATATCCTCATACAATGCCTTAATAAAATTATGACTTAAACTTGTGCTGTCTTGAGAATTGTGCCTAAAAACCTTAAACTCATTTCCATCGTATTTATTTAAACCATCACGTGTTCCAAACCACAAAAACCCTTTTTTATCTTGTAAAATACAAAGCACAGAACTTTGAGACAATCCTTCTTTTAAAGAAAAGTTCTTAAATTTTAAGGCTTTATAGTTAATTCCCTGCTCTTGATCTTGGCTAAAAACAAAACCAATAAATAAACAAAAAAGCATTAAAGCTATATATTTTTTTAATTTCATTTTTTTGATGATTGGCGTTCAATTAAAAAAGAAATGACGTGATATTCCAGGAACAACACCTATAGTATTTGTAACTCTTTTACGTAGGTTTGATGCTAACAAATTACGTTGATATCCCATTTCAGACGTTGTATTTAAAATCAGAGTCTTTGTTTTTTTTGAAACGCGCACACTATCATTTAAGGCTCTTGACGTTGCGGAACTATCAACTCTTATGTGTTTAGAAATATCGTGAATTGTTATTTTATTTTTCTTCATCTATAACAAAGTCAATTGAAAACTTTCACTAGTTTGAATATTTATCTCGCTTAACTGAAGGGTTTCCTCCCCATATTTTAACACTAGTCCAATCCTCAGGAGCTGCAGTCCAAAACGAATGATGCTCCGGAAGTCCCAAAGATAAAAAACCTAATGACGTTAAATATAAACTTCCTGTGGAAATATAAGGTTCTGCCATATCTGGTTGATGACCAAAAACTCCAATTTGCAACCAACCGTTTTTATCATATAGTCCTTTTGCATTTTGCAACTTTTTTAAAACAGCCGTTAAACCCGATCTCACTTGCCCTTCTGATAGTTTAACAGGAAGTTTTTCTAATAAAACTAATTGAGATAAGGCTTGGAATACTCCAAATCTATACACTGTTGATCTTCCTACTATAGGAAATGTTCCTATTGGGGATATTTGTCTTTCCAATATTTCACCATAACGTTGCGCCCTTTTCAAAACTGTTTCGTTTAACGATTTAAGCCTATACTTTGTTCCTTGAAGTACACTTAAAATATCAATCAGCATTGGATGAATAACAAACGAATTGTAATAATCCCAATGATAATATTTACCATCTGCGTATAATCCATCACCAACATACCATTCCATATGTTTTTGTAGTGCGTATTCTATTCTTACGTAATCTGCATCATCTGTAAATTTTATCATAAATGCTTCTACTGATGCCGCAAACAATAACCAATTATTATACGGAATATCTGAAATTGTTCTGGATTTTTTGAATGCCTCAATCACCATCCTTTTGGTATCATCATCCAATGGTTCCCACATTTCATTTGGAGCCCTTATAAAGGCTTGTGCTAAAAAAGCAACATCAACTAAAGGCTGATTTCCATTAGAAAAATTCATATAATCACTAGACTCTGGATCTACGGCATTACGAATTGCTTTATGTGTTAACTCAATATATTTCTTTCTTAATTGGCCTTCATCTGTAGAATCTTTGCCTAACTCCAACCATGGTGCCATACCCGCCATTAATCTACCAAAAGCTTCTAAATGCGCAAAAGAACTCCGGTCTCCATATTCAAAACTAGACTGTTCGGTAGGCATGTTTTCTTTAAGTTTTCCTTCACTTAATGAAACTAAAACAGGATCTGCCATTTTCACCATTTCATTAACCCAAATGGCTCTATCATTCTGAGCAAAATTTAGAAAAGGAATCATAGACAGTAAAACTAAAACAAGTTTCTTTTTCATAATAATAAATTAATTTAAAGTTTTACTTCTATATAATGCTTCCAAATAATAATAATCTGCATAGTTTAAGGGGACATCAATTTCTACTCCATGCGGTATGCTCCCTACAGAGTGCTTAAGTAAAAATCCTTTATTTGTTTCCTTTTCGGCAAAATAATCAGAAGAGCTCAAACTACTCATAATTGTATCAGCAAAATCTAAATACATTTCTCTGTCTTCTTTCACAAAAGTGCTTAGCTCATATAAAGCAGAAGCTGTAATTGCTGCTGCAGAAGCATCCCTAGGTGTGTCCTTTGTTTTTGGTGCATCATAATCCCAATAAGGGATCTTATCTTTAGGAAGTTGAGGATGGTTTTTTATAAAATTAGCTATTTTAATGGCTTGCTCAAGGTATTTTTCATCCTTTGTTTCTCTGTAACATACCATAAAACCATAAAATCCCCATGCTTGTCCTCTTGCCCATGCCGATTCATCTGCATAGCCTTGCGCTGTATTTCGGGCTTCAATCTCCCCTGTTTGTTTATTGTAATCTAATACGTGATACGAACTAAAGTCATCTCTATAATGATTTTTTATTGTATTATTTGCATGTGATATGGCAATATCATAATATTTTGAATCTCCACTAATCTTACTTGCATGAAAAAGTAATTCTAAATTCATCATATTATCTATAATCACAGGACAATCCCATTTTTTATTAGAATCCCAAGACTGGATAATCCCTGCTCCTATATGGAAACGGGAAGATAGCGATTTAGCTGTTTGTACTATTACTTTATTAAAATCTTCAGACGGTGCTACTTTCAAGGCATTTCCATAACTGCATTCTATTATAAATCCCACATCATGATTTCCTTTCCAATATTGAATCGTATCTAATTTTTTTGTGTATTGCAATGCTCTTTTTTCCCATTTAGAATCACCTGTAAGTGCATGTAAATACCACAAAGACCCTGGATAAAACCCACTAGTCCAATCATAATTATGAACCAATCTAATTTTCCTGTTGTCAATCGTTCTTGGAAACCTGTTCTTATTACCTATTTGCGAATTTGTTGTATTATATAAATAATTATATTGGTCGTTTGCTTTTACAACCATAGCCTCTCTTATATCTGAAAAGGAAGAGTTCTCTGTACAGCTACTACAAAGCATCATGAAAAGAAATAGAATTGAATAAAGATTTCTCATAAATTATATTATTTATTTGATTTCCAACAAAGTTAAGAAATAAAAAATCAAAATACAATCGATTGTATTTTGATTTTTTATTTACTTTTACCGAAATTATTATAAGTACTCAATATTAAGCTAGATATGCATCTTCACTCCGAGACGTTAAAAGTTATTATAACAATAGGTTTTGTAGTAAAAGGCAAATAAATCACATTAGTAGTTTCCTGAGTTATTTATTCCTGATGGTAAAGTCATAGCGCCCTTGTCATTATTAAACACACCGCCATTATTTGCATTAAAATTAGAAGCCACTACTGGTGTTCCTATTTTAATTCTTCCATTAGGGAGGCTGTTATTAGCGATTCTTATTGAGTATTCTGAAAAGCTAGAACTTGGTGTGTTTCTCCAATACCCAATACCATGATATATATCATTAGCTGAACTGGATACATTAATGGTATTTCCTTCAATAACTACATTTTTTAAAAATGGGTGAGCAGGCGTATTGCTATATACATATAATAATATACCAGATGTGCTTAGTGTATTATTTGAAATTGTAAGGTTCTGTCCATTTCTAGCTTTTATTGCTCCTCCTGAAGCATTTGTTGGCCACCCAGATATGGTATTATCTGTTATATTTAATCCATCAAAGCTATGCGCATAAATACCATGATCTGTTTCGCTAGTGCTTACCCACGATGCTTTTCTTTCTATAGTATTTCCACTTATTGTAGTTCCGTCACTGTTATCATTAATAGCTGTTACAAAATACCCTGTATTACCACCATTACCAAATGTATTGTTAGTAATGCTAGTATTTGTACTTCCCGAAGTATAAATACCTCGCCCACTTTTTCCGCTTCGCCTTTTAAAAACACAACCTCGAACTTGTATATTTGTACAGTTATTTAACTGAATATAAGCATCACTTGTATAGCTTTTATCAGTACTTGATTTACGTTTACCATAATCGAATATGCAATAACGAAATTTGGTGTTATTAGCATTTACAAACTTTAATCTAACATTACGAAACTGTATACCAAATATATCAATATTGTCATTATTTACTGCTATATACTGCTCGAATATTTCAGAAGGCGAAGTGGTTTGAGCATCAAAAATAGGTGTTGTTGAAGTCTTCTTCTTAATAGAAACACCATCTCTAAAATTTAATCTTCCACTAATAGTATAAGTACCAGCTTCAACTTCAACTATATCTCCACTACTTGCTGATGCTAGTACAGTATTTAATTGTGAAAACGTCATGCCGTTAGTAATAGTGTAAGTAGTTCCTGGTGGTGGTCCTGATGGTGGTATCCGTGGTTCATCATTATTAATTAATTCATTTTGTAATTCTTCAGAATTAGAATCGCATGAAAAAATTGTAAAAAAACTAGATAAAATAATTAGTAAAAACCCTTTGGAATTTTTCATAATACCTGATTGTTAATTAGTTAATAATTTATTACTACAATTTAAATATCATTAATTAAAATAGTAAGCACCTAGCTAATCAAATTAGGGTGTAATATTGACCAAAAACACTAAAACTATAAATCCGTATAAATAACTACGCTTGAATCATTTAAAATGATGATAAAAAAGATTGAAAACTCGTAGTTTTCCTGTCCAGAAAAAATGCCTGTTAGTTGTTGTTCCTACAAGCGCTGAAGAAAAATGCTGATCGAATACGGTAAAGACATCGGCCAAATTGTAATAAAAAAGAATATCTTCACGAGAATAATATTCCATGGTTAAGTGCATATGTTTGTAATTGCCACGGGCTTTTTTGGCTTCAAGCCATTGGTCGTGTTTTCCTTTATTAAGAGCATCAACTTGGTTTCTCCTTGTTTTGTTTCTCTGTAACCATACAGGATTTATTAGGTAATGAAATGGCACGCGGATCCCCCCTAACTCCTTGTAAAGCTCCAAAGCAGTGATCGAAAGCCCCATTTTCCTGCATTAACAATACAACATGTTCGGCTCCTCGAAGGTACTACCATCTTCAGGATCCATTTTGTCAAGACATGTTGAATAGAAGCGGGTAAAACACACAACATCCAGACTTCCTGCCAACATTCCCGCATGTTTAAAAAAATCTCTATAAAATGTTATATCCTCTATGCACTTCTATTTGTAACTAATAAAAAACAAAAGGTGGTAAGTTTAAACTTACCACCTTTCAAAAACCAACTTAAACAAAAATCTTGAAATCAATCTTGATTTTTAATTTTATTATTGCAATATCCACATAACGCCATTAGTGTCGTCATTACCACTATATTGACTACTAATAGCTGCAAGAACATTGGCCGTATTACTTTCTAATTCTGATGTTGGATACATCCAACGTACCGGAAACTTATCGGACGGAATATTTAAATTGGTAACTGGATTAACTTCAAAATCTGGGTACCCCGTACGTCTATTATCAAAAAACGCAGTATTTGGAGATTGTAGATAGCCACTCAAAAATTTCTGAGTAATAATTTGTTCTATCTGCTCTTCAGTAGTTCCTCCCAGTTGAACTAGAGGGGTGGTTGAGTAATAGTTATCTATATAAGTTGCATCCATTATTCTTCCATGGTGATAAGTCGCATTGTCTGGAGTATTTTCTGCCACCAACGACATAGATGCTTTAATCCCGTTTTCATAGTTAGTTTCAGCAGTATTGGAAATCCATCCACGAACAGCTGCTTCAGCAAGGATAAACTGTACTTGAGCATAGCTTAACAAATAAACTGGCTCACCCTGAGGTAATTCAAGGTAACGATCATTAATAGCAGAAAAATCATTGGACGAAAAAATATCTAAAGTTTGGCCGTATTCCATCGCAGGATTTACACCTACATAAGCTTCATAATCCGATTCTGTATAACCATTGCCTATCTGTACAGAAGAGGGAGCCGCATAATAAAACAACCGGTAATCACCTAAATTTTTTAACCTATCGGTCAATTCAGAAGACACCATAGGGTAAATACTATGGGGGTTTCCTTCTTCATTAAATGGATAATATTGACCTGCGGCATTTTTGTATACCAAACTAAAATTATCTGCATTTGATGAAAAAATTGGACGGCTAGTAACTATTTGGTTAAACCTCTCTACAACTCTTACATCTGTATCTCCTGTTTTTTTATGTAAATTAATTAACACTTTTAACTGAAAAGAATTAACCATTTTTCGCCACTTAACAGGATCGCCACCATAAATCATATCGCCATCAAATGATGCACCGTTGCTAAATAATTGATCTGCCATATCGAGCTCATCTAAAACACCCATAATTACCGTTTTTTGCGTATCATATACAGGAGTAAAGAGCCCTTCATCTTCTCCTTTTAATGCCTCATTATATGGAACATCACCTACTTTCATAGTAAGCTTAAAATAATTGTATGCCCTTATAAAATGCGCCAGTGCCTTATATGAATTTGCAGTGCCTTCAGGAAACCCCTCTAACCCTTCCACCATCTTTTTTGCTTCAATAAGCCTTGTTAATTCGCTAAAATCTGTTCGACCAATGTTATTATATTGCAAGTCTTGGGCAAACTCTGACCAAGCAATATATTTATCATGCATAAAAGGCTGCATAAATCCTTTCGTTCTGCCTATATCATCTCTTGTAATGTCCAAAATTAGTTTTGTAGCCAATACATTAGGCGTAGCAGATGTAATACCATCTGGGTTCGTATTCAGTTCTTCCATATCTACACCACACCCAAATACGAAAAAGAGTAATGCAACTATAACGAATGTTTTTTTTAGAATATTTTTCATAACTAATTATTTATCGTTTAGAATTTTTATTATTAGTAGATGTACTTAATGTAATATTCAACCCTACAAATCTTTGAGATGGAGAAGTTAGATCAGAATCGCTGTTCCAATCAGGATCAGCAAATCTATATTCTTTAGTCCATAATAAAACATTTTGCGCTGTAAGTGCTATGGTAGCACTATCTAAGCCTATTTTTTCAGTAATTTTTTTAGGCATTGAATAGCCAATAGCTATTTCCCTTAACTTCAAGTAAGTTGGGTTTGTTGCACCAAATGATCCTCCCCCAAATCGCCTTGCATAGACTTGATAAGATATAGGAATATCATTTGTTGCATATGTACGGTCATCTGCTGTAATATTCCCGTATTGATCATAGGTGGCAGTACCTGACACTAATTTAACACCTTCTCCAATATACGATGTATTACCATTAACCACCTCATCGTAGCGCCATTCATTATCAGAATCGGGATGTGATCCTGTATCCCACATTTTTTCATTAGTTCTATTATTGGACAACCCACCAACACGTCCATCAAAACTTAAATGGAAATTAAAGTTTTTCCATGTAATGGTATTTGTAAGCCCCCAAATAAAATCTGGATCGCTATAACCAATTACTTCCTCAAAATTGCTTCGTATCGTTCTTCCTCCAGCATCATGAATGAGATTTCCTTGTGGGTCTCTAAGCCAAGGTCTGATTCTATAGGTATCTAATCGAGCACCTGCATAAGTCCATAAGTTATCAGCAGAATAGATGGGATCTAATTCTTTTAAATACCTATGTGATTTAGCCCAGTTGGCAGATACAGACCAAGTAAAATCTTCTTTCCTTATAATATCTGCATTTACAGAAATTTCAAGCCCTCTCCTTTCTATAGTTTCATCAATATTCACAAGTGTACTTGTAAAACCTGATGCTGATGAAATGGTAGCAGACCTTTGGCGGTCATAATTTAAACTTTGATAATAGGCTACATCTAAATTTAATCGGTTTTTAAAAAAATAAGCTGCAGTACCAATCTCCCAAGTTCTATTTACTTCTGGCTTAACTACTGCATTTTTAATTGTAGATGTGTAGGAGGCCTCAGAATAACCTTCACCCCAAGTACCTACATTAACATCATAATTTACGTTGGTTTCGTAAACGCCTAAATCTTTTTTACTAAGTGTCCAAGATCCTCTTACTTTCCATAAATCTAACCAAGAAGGCTTTAACCACTTACTGATAAGAATACTTCCTGCAGCCGATGGATAAAAATAAGAATTCTCGGTAGTTGCCAAGGTCGAAGACCAATCATTACGCCCGGTAACATCTAAAAAGACAGCATCAGCATAAGAAAGTGAAGCAATCCCTAACCAACTATTCACTTGTTTTCTACGAGTCCAAGCATCAGCATCTGGACGTTCTACAGAGTTATTTAAAGAATAAATACCCGGTACTACTATACCTCCTCTTGTAGAAGCAAACAACTCCTGATCCTCGTATTTATACATTGAAAATCCTGTATTGACATCTATATCAAACCCTTTTATTAAGAGATCTTTCTTTTTGTAGTTTAATAAAAGGTCCGTGTTTATACTATAACCTCTATTTTGTTTATTCCAATACATTCCTCTAGAGTTAAACCCTCTAGTTGAGTTAATATTAGGAGGGTTTCTTCTAGTTTCTTCGTTTGAATAGAAATCATATCCAACTCTTCCTGTAAGTTTAGCCCCCTTAAACACCTCATAATTGGCAGTTAAGTTGACATTGGTCATATTCCTTTCATCGCTTTTTATCTTTTCATAAGCCGTTAAATAAGGGTTATCATACCAAGCGTTGTAATGCCAGTTTTGTTCTGAATCTGGAGTAATCCAATAATCTCTATACTTTTTCAATTCATACTCTGGTCCCGTCCACATTAAAATTTGATAAATATATCCTTGATTACTATAGCCCTCTCCAACCGTTTGAGGAGCATCTTTTCTGGTATAACCAAGATTAGCAGAAATATCAACTTTATTGCCAAGTTTAAGTGTCCCCGTTACATTAGCAATAAGTTTGTTACTTTTTAAATTAGGATATTGCCCTTTATTATATACATGTGTAAGTGATGTACGAATAGAACCATTCTCTCCCGTACTGGAAAAAGTAATATTATTGTTAGTAATAATTCCAGGTTCTAAAAAATCTTTAAAGTTGTTTTTACCTCTAGAAGTAAGTGGCATGTTTTCAATTTGCTTGGTTTCTGGATTCCATTGATCGGCCATAATACCTATATCCAATTTCTGCCCCCATACATAATCGGTAGCACTATAAACGCCATTTAATCCCGCGCTATAAGAATGATGTGTTTCTGGCAATGCTAAGTAACCTGCAAAAAACATATTATTAGTATTAACACTTATTTCGTTTCCTCCCTTTTTGGTCGTAACCATAATAGCTCCACTAGCTCCTCTACTCCCATACAAAGCAGATGCTGTGGCACCTTTTAAAACATTTACGCTCTCAATATCATCAGGAGAAACCTGTTCTAATTTCATATTACCATAAGGTACACCATCTATTACAATTAATGGGTTTTGTCCTCTTAATACAATATCGGGTGCTTCATTAAACTCTGTACTATTCTGTATCCAAAGTCCAGCCACCTTACCAGTTAATGCAGTAGCTATATCTATAGTTTTTACCTTTTGAACCTGTTCACCAGAAATTTCCTGTACGGCATACCCCAAAGCTTTTTTATCTCGTTCAAGACCAAGAGCAGTAATTACTACTTCTTCTAACTCCTGCGTGTCTTCACTAAGCTTT
The DNA here is from genome assembly GCF_030540825.1 of Flavivirga spongiicola. Classification (NCBI taxonomy): domain Bacteria; kingdom Pseudomonadati; phylum Bacteroidota; class Flavobacteriia; order Flavobacteriales; family Flavobacteriaceae; genus Flavivirga; species Flavivirga spongiicola. The sequence goes on along the minus strand of NZ_JAUOEO010000004.1, from coordinate 1,970 downwards.
ATATTAATTTCTCTTCTACTTCCAACAACCTCTTCTTGCGTAACAAATCCAATGTAACTATATACCAGAATCGAATTTTCGTTGGTCAACTCTATTTCATAATTTCCATCAAAATCTGTTGTCGTTCCATTTGGTGTACCTTTAACAACAACTGTTACACCTGGTAAAGGTTGCCCATTATTATCTATAACTGTACCTGAAACGTGATATCGTTGTTCATCAACAGCAGGTTTTGTTAATTTATCTTTTATTAGTATGGCATTATTAGAAGTTACTACAATATTAAGATTACCATGAGACAAGCTTCTTCTTAGTAACCTATTTGTGCTTATAGTTCCTTTTTTTACTCGTACTTTAGGAAAATCCTTGAATAATTCATCTTCGTAAAAAAACCTATAATCTGTCTGATTCTTGATAAGTTTAAAGACTTCATTTACCGTTAATGTTTTGTCTTCTTTTATTTTAATCTTAGAGTTTTGCGATACAATATTGTTAGGAGTTAAGGCAGAGGTTATTGTAAAAAACAAGAAAATAAATGTCCTCATAATGATCATTAAGAGCCCTTTTCTAAACAGAAAATGAGCATCAGTTAATTTAATTTTCATAAATTTGTGTATTATTTTAGTTAGTTAAATATTTTTAATTAATTGATAATAATTGTAAGGGGATAGAGTTATATACTTTTGTCGGTTATACTTTATCCTCATTTTTTGTGATAGTCTTTTCTATGTCATAGGCTAAAAATTTTAGATATTGTTAATATTTAATTAAGTTGCTTAGTAACTTATAAATTGTCTATTCGAGTTATTCCCTTGTTTTTATTTTAATGTTATTATTTTATTTTTTATTTCATAATTATTTATTGAACTAGATTTCATAATTAATAAAATTTCTTCTAGACTTTGATACTTATCCAGAATACCATTAAAATTCACCGATTTTAAATCTTCATTTTCAAAGACTATATCTACATCATACCATCTAGATAATACTTTCATAATATCTTTTAATGTTTTTCTTTCGAAACTAAAAACTCCTTTTCTCCATGAAACTTCACCTTCAACATCAACCTTAACTATAGTAACACTATTATTTTCAGTATCTAATTTTGATTGTTGATTTGGAATTAGTATTTGTTTTGTAACACCATTATCTATAGCTACCTTACCTTCTACCAATGTTGTGTAAACCTTACTTTCGTCTTTATAAGCTTTAACATTAAATTCTGTACCCAATACTTCAACTTCTTGGAATTGATTGATCACTTTAAATTCTGCTCCTTTATGCTCTGAACTCGGTGATACATCAAAGTATGCCTCTCCATAAATAAGTTCAACTGTGCGCACTTCTCCTTTAATAAAACTTACTGGATATTTTAATTGGGACTCCGAATTTAACCATACTTCGGTTCCATCGGATAAAATTAAATGAAATTGGCCTCCTCTTGGTATCGTTAAATAATTGTACGCGATTTCTGAAGAACTTCGCTCTCCAGATTTATATATAATTTGCTCACCGTTACTATTAACATTTTGTGTTTGAATAGACGTCCCCTTTTCTAATTCAAGTACAGAACCATCTTCTAAAGTAAGTGTTGCTTTTCCTCTTCCTGGTTTAATGCTCTGATTCACAATTACTGGTTCTGTAAATTGAGGCTCATCATTCTTTACATTTAAGAGGTATGCCAAGGCTGCGATTATTAAAATAGATGCCGCAGCAGTATATTTATATAAGGGCTTAAAAAAGAATACTTTTTTATCTACTATCCTTGGTTTAATCTTAACAAACGATTCTTCAGCATTAAAATTTACATTTTTGGTTTTTAATAGATATTCATCTTTAACAAAATTTTTAAAATATTTGGCGTTTTCATCATTCTTCAGAAGTTCGTTTAAAGCTATTAACTCATCCTCTGAAATATTTTTTTCTATGTATCTCTCAATTAAGAGGAGTATGTACGGTGTACTCAT
>NZ_JAUOEO010000003.1 GCF_030540825.1 Flavivirga spongiicola | reverse complement strand
TGATGCTAGTGTGTTAATTAGTTAGATTATTGTTCTTTTAATTAAATAGATAACGAAAACCAAATAGTAATTTTCTATTACTTTTATGATTATTTTTTAATAGATTCATTTATGGTTTAAAATTAATGATTCTTTTTTAATTTCTTTCACATAGATGCGCCTTTTAGGTTGATTCGATGTAACAAGTTTGTTAACCAATTTAAAATGGTATCAACAATAGTTTGTTCTCCAATGATTTGATATCAAACCATGTTCTTTTTATTTTTGTTCCTCGCTACCCCAAGTTTTAAAAACTAGTAGTAAAAAAGTTAGAAAATAAAGCTTTTAACCAAATGAAATGACAAATTTAATTAATAGCTATCCAGTTTACTATGTATTTTATCAATCTCCTTATCTATATAGGCTTGAGCATAATGCACATAACGATTAAAAGAGCTACTTGCATGACTATGCCCACTTATTTTACGCACTAAATGCTCTGGCATTCCTAGTATGAGTAATGTAGTAATCGCAGTTCTTCGCATCATATGTGAACTCATTTTATCACAAAAACGTATCTGTTTTTGTTTACCATTAATAGTGACATTTTTGGCTTTTCCCAAGCGCTCCCTTGTCATATGTATGGGTTGTATATAACCTGCTTTTTCTCCTATTAATTTTAAATTTCTATTAAAAATAAAAAGGCTAATATTTTTAAATATCGGTGTTTTTGATGATTTGGGTTTATAACGTTTGTAAATAGTTGCTGCGTAATTAGGTAGTTTTATAAAGCTATAGGTTTTTGTTTTTTGTGACTTTATTTTTAAGTACCAATCATCATTTTGTTTTTCAAAATTTTTATTGGTGAGTCTATTAATATCAGAAATACGTAAACCAGTAGTACAGCCAAAAACAAACATATCTTTGGTACGTTTTATAGCAGGAGTAAGCGACTGATCAAAATCTTTATCATGTATTAAAAATTTTAGTTGCTCAGGAGAGAGTACTAAAATTTCTACTTCTTCTTTACGAATATAAAATAGCTTTTGAAAGTCACCAGTTGGGATATTTTTATCATCTTTTAAATAATTAAAAAAAGCACGTATAATTTTTATATTGGCGCCTACATAATTATCATGACAGCCTTTTTTGTATAAAAATTCGGTATATTTTTTATAGAACTTTTTCCAGTAGTTCTTTTCTGAAATAAACTCTCGTGTATTTAGTTTATAGACATTGCATATGCGAAAATCAAAATCGGTTTCTACACAGAATTTAGTTAAATTATTATGTACATACCTGTAATTATCTATGGTGTTCTTTGTTATTTTTTCGCCATTTTTTTTAAGACGTTTTCCTGTTTCACTATCACGGATAAATTGTTTAAATAAGGGTAAGAGTATCGTGGTTTTTTTCATAAAGGATGATACTATAACGACGCATTATAGCCTATAAAATTACATGTTTTTAAATGGATTTTATCATAGCATATAGATAGTTGGGAATAGTAAAAATAGGCATATGATTTATACTTTTTACCCCAAAAGGACAATATTATCTATATTTGAAATTGTGTTATTGTCTTGAAAATTTTTTGTATTTGAATATTTCCAATCTATAGCATTAGTTACAAAACCACTTTCTACTGGATTGTTATGTAAAAATCCTATTATTGTAAACCAATAACAAGACTAAGAACAAGTTGTAAATCTATTTTTAGGACGGGACAATTGCTTAAAAAAAGCCCCTAAATTTCTGTAAAAGCTTTCTAACTTATTCTTTTAATTCCGTTTTACTTACTCGATACGGCACTTGTCAAAGACGAAGCGCTAGCGCATATGAGGAATAACAGGGAATAGCAATACTGTTCTTTTTGATAAAGATATTACCAAACACATGGAAGCTATTATTAATATGGAAATTGAAGATAAAAATGCGTTCTTTAAAATTCTTGATGCCTATATTAGAGATACTAAAGCTAAAAAAGCGTACTCTTAAAAAAAGCTACTCTATTTCTAAAGTAGCTTCTTAACTTATTTCCTTACTCTTGACTGGCTAATCTTTACCGCCACTAGTTTTTAAACTAGCGGTAGCGGGGGATAATGTGATGTTACTTCGCAAAAAGAAAAAGCTTTCGCAGTCTGCGCTTGGTAAAATAATTGGTACTTCTGGAGATGTGATTGGAAGATATGAACGTGGGGATATTACACCTTCTATTGATGTGGTTTCTAAAATTGCGGATGCTCTGGAAGTATCTGTCGATTATTTGATTGGTAAAACTAATCTACTTCTTGATAAGGATGCTATTGATAGGCTGGTAAAGATTTCTGAACTTAATGACGAGAACAAGTCCTTTATCTTAAATATGATTGATATGGCGCTACGGGATTTTAAAACTAAAAAAGCGTACGCCTCTTAAGTGCAAAAAGCCTTTACTTCTCTGTAAAAGCTTTCTCTTTTTTTTATTTCTCTTGTCTTGACTGCCAATCTTTGACGCCACAAGTTAAAAACTTGCGGTAGCGCATACTAGGGAACAGCGGGGATACTTAATCATAAACAAAATAAAGGTCTTCTTTGTTATTCAAGCAATCTTTACACATAATTATTAATTCTAATAAAACTTTTCTATAATCATCACCAAGTTTATTTAGATCTATAGCTTCCAATTGTTGAATAAACAATCTAATATCTTCACATTTCCATTCCGATTCTTCATTCCAACCAGTATCTGTATGGTAGTAAAGAGGAACTCCTTCCCACATCCCTTCATTATTTGGTTTTATTTGATTAATTATAAAATCAAAAAAACCTATCCAAATTTTAAATAAAACTAGACTCTTACCTTCATCGTTCCGTCTAGATATTTCCAATAGTGGCTCTCTTTCAAAACCTTTATATAAATCTATAATTTTCATGCTTTTAGTATCATTGATGATGACCATCTTTTAATAATTGTTGTTGAGCACCAGTTGCCGTCCCATTTTGATTAGCCTTCACTGCTTCTTGCCATTTTTTAATTGGCGTCCACTTGTATTTACCAGTAAGAACGTGCTGTGATTTTCGTTGACCTTGAGCATTTCCAGGAGTTGTTCTTGTTATTACCCATGTATCTCCCTGAGAATTTGGTGCGCCAGGAGTTCGTGTATGCCATCTAGCCTCATATTTGAATTTTCCTCTTTTCCAATTAAACTTAACCTGCGTATAGCCCGTTTTTATTTGATTTACAACTGTAGCTCTTTTAGGTATAACTATGGGACTAGTAGTTTTATTAAATGTTTTACCATTAAAAGTATGAGTATTACTATTAGGAACTATACTCTTTTTATTTGGAGTAGATCTTGTTTTAACTCTAGCTCCTGTACCATAATGTTGCTGTTCTGAAGCTACTGTTGATAATGCCTGACCTACTTTTACCGAATTTTCTATAAGATTTCTTCTACTAGTCAAATCTTCTTTTATAGTACTTAGCCCCGCAATTAATTCAGCTTTACTTGTATAATTCAAATTAACTTCTTCTTCATGAAAACCTGCCCCATATGGACCACCATCAAAGAAATAATCTACAGATTCTCCTGAATGAACTATATGCCTTTCAAAAGGGTTTACTGGTGGAGCTTCGGTTAATCCAAAAGTTAGAGTATGTAAAAAACTTTGAAAACTATTTACGTTTACAAAATCATTAACACTAACTAGCTCCAATATTGGTTCTCCTATATCTGTAAATGATATTGTATAATGGTATTCTTCCAATCCTTCTAATTCTCCATAAGCAATAACCTTATTTCCACTAAAACTATAAGGTGTATAATGAGGGTACTCTCTAGTTAAAGGGTCAACCGCAAAAAATCTTCCTACACGTGGATCGTGCATCCTAAAAGTATAATTCAAGCTATTGCCTTCTCCTTTAACTTCATCATCTTTCTCCTGACCTTGGAAGCCATAGCGGTAGCTATCACTGCTCCCATGGCGATTAGGTAGTAGCATTCCAAAAGGATAGTAATCATTATATGTAAGAACGTCCGCAGTAAAGTTAGTAAAATTAAGTGGGTCGTCAACTAATTTTCGATCACTTACCACACTTAGTACATTCCCTAGGTGGTTGCTAAGTTCAAAGCGCTTATCTCCTACTTTACGTGCAAACGTATTTTCTGGTAAGGTAGCGTCAATATTTTGGGCTTCTGCTAGGAAATTAGCTCCTGAAACTGTTGAGAATCCAGGTTTTAATATTACCTGACCTGCTCGCATGGTTACATTGCCTGTATCAGTAATGACATAAGTATTTACACCTCCAGCTACATCTATTTTATTTGCCGCTTGTAAAAACTCCGTTGTCGTAATATTATCGGTTGTTAGTACCAGATTTTCTTGTATTATTAATGTATCTCCATCTTCTGGTATAGATATATTCTTCTGTTCGATACCCAACCTAGAACTTCCATAAATATGATGTTCTTTAAGTGTTATGGTTTTATTGGCTGTAATATTAGTGATATTGACTTCGTTAGTTTCGTAAACTGCCAATACATTACCTTGAGCATCACGTGTGTAAACAGTTGTTTCGTTTTCAGGTAAAACGGTTTTTGCAATTCGATTACCCAAGCCATCATATCTAAAATGTATTTCTGTACCACCTGTTTTGATAATACTCGCTACTTTTCCGTCTACACGCCAATTGATATTGGTAATACCATTTCCTTCATCATCTAAATCTGATATTAGTTGTCCAATAGTGTCATATTCATAATTATGAGGAGTTCCTAAATCATTAAGACCTAAATCCCCAACTTGATCTTCTAAACGGGTTAATTGATTGTTTTTTGTTTCTTCACCTGTTAATGGGTTTGTTTTTGTTTCTGCATAATCATATCCCAATTGATCCATACTTTGGCCTGTATGGGCTTTTCTATTTAAAGTTTTTAGGTTACCATTGTTATCATACTTATAATCACCATAATAATTTTCATTACCAACTGTAGCGGCTGTATGATAACCTTGCATAGATTTAATACGGTTTAACTGATCGTATTCATAATGATTTACCTGGATACCCAAAGCGGTCTCATTGGTATCCATAACATCGGTTACCATTTGCTTGATGTTACCGTTGTACAAGTTTTTAATATTATTTACACCGTTCGTATCACTATTTACAAACGCAGTAATAGTCCCTACTGGTTCATAATCGGCATCATTATAAGTTAAGGCATACCCATAGGCATCTTTTGCGATGTTAGAGTCTGTATCACCATCCTTCCCTAAATCGTTTGTTGGGTTTAACACATCGGCATTCACCCCTTTTAACCAACCTTGGATCGTATAGGCATAATCTTGTCCCTGTACTTTTTTGTCACCCAATTCGGTTCTTGCTAGTGGGCCGTGTGCATAATAGTCGTAACTGGCATCTTGCTCCCAAATATAACCATCGGACGATGTTTGTACGGCCGTAATTCTATTATCGGCATCGTAGGTATACTGGTGTATAAATTGGTCTGGACTATCTTTTTGATAGTACACCTTGTTTACATTACCGCTTATTAAATCGTATTCGTATTCTACACGTTTAAGCCCTGAATATGGCATAGACGATTTAGCTAACAGCCTGTTATGATGCACCAATTCTTTTACATTACCATGTATGTCGTAATTGTAATACATGGCGTTATCAAAATCAATAGATGTGGTTGGAGCTGTTACGGTATCGAAATAATACACTTCGGTCACCCTGTTTCTAGAAGTGGTCGTTAAGCTATTTGCATCTAATGTTTTAAACACAATACTAGGGTCGCTAATGTATATATTGTATTTTGTACGGGTAACTTCATTTTGTTGATCGGATACATTCTTTGGAAACAGAATCACCGAATTATCATCTGAAAAGCCATCTGTAAATATGGGATCTCCAGTTGCTGTCTCTATAAGTTTACCCGTGGTTTGATTAATAGCTATGGCTTTATTTGGTACCAACTCTCCTGCTTCTGCGATACGTCCTAATGCATCATAAACGGTATAGCTAAAAGTATTATTTACTAATTGTTTGGCATTTTGTGAAGCTACAATACGCCCCAAAGCATCATACGCAAATCGTGTTTCTCCGCCATCTGGTGTAAACTGCCATACGAGTTGGTTTAACGAATTATAGGCATATTGCGTTTTATAATCGTGTGGTGGGAGTAACGTCGTGTTTTCATCAGTTTCGTTATTCTTTCTATGAATATTGATTCTATCGTTAAGTGCTGCTCCATTTGTATCCTGAGCGATTAACTCGGCATTTGTAAATCTGTTAACGCCTTCTGGGGGTACGGTTTGCGATAGGTTGCCTGCCTGATCGTAATAGTATAGGGTGTATTGGTATTCTTTATCATGATACTTCATACTAAAATTTTCTACGGCATTTTCTACGGCATTTTTAAGGTAGGCATTTATAAAATCTTCACGTTCTTTATCTAAAAGAGCTTCATAGGCATCGTCTCTGTAACTGTTATAAATAGCTTTTGCAAATTCTACACAAGGTGGGTCTTCTGGGAAGGTGGGTGGTTGATACCCCTTTGTTGTTATTGGTAATGGCGCAGGAAGACTTATACAAGTAGTGCCTGCTGCTGTTAATAAATATAATTGATCGGATGTAAATTGCGCCCAGGTCTTAATATCGTCCGAGGTTCCTGCTGCATCCATAGTCGTAACATGCGCAGCGTAAGCATCTATAATACCTTTCATACCATCGATATTAAGGTCTGGGTCTTCATAGCCATAACCAAACTCGGTCGCACCAAATTCTGCAATGGTTATGTAATGTATGGATTGATCTGCATTGGCGACTCCTAACTTGGTTAGGTAATAGATATAATCATCTGTGATATAAGCGTATTGGTTATTACAGAAGTCTTCTTCTGCCATCCCTTGTTGTTCGGTATCACTCACTCCATTGATAGCTGCTGTAAATGCCGCAAATTTATCGGTACAGCTAACAGGTTCTACGGGTTGAGCAACACATACTTTATCTCCTTCACTACAATTTTCGGGTATGACATTATCTCCATTTGTAGCATAAATTTCAAGCTGGTATAAGTTTTCCGTATTAAGAGGATCTTCATGATCTATTTGAGTAATAAAGCCATACCCATTCCCGTCAGTAATGGGCAGTACATCTTGAATTTTAAAGCTAGCCTTATATGTTAAATCTACTCCTTCTTCATATATAAAAGGTACATCATCATACCAGGACAAATCCGCATTGTTCTCAAATCTCAAACCTGTACCAAAAATAGGGTCGGTAAACCAAATACTATCATCAACGATTTTGATTTTTTTCCCATTTGTTGAAACAGCATTTTTACTGCCCTCATTTAAATGATAAACACGCTCTTCTCCATTAAGGTTATATGAAAAGTTAAAAATATCGAAAGTAGCTCCCCAAGTTCCCTGATAATCCCATGAAAGCCTATTTATTGGAGGGCGTCGATACCCTACCTGTTCGGAATCAATAACATTAAATGTTAAACCGTTATTAGATAGTTTATATGATTTTCCATTCAATATGATTTCGGCGCTATTATAATCTTCCGGATTCTCTGAATAATTACTAAAATTAATATCAACTTCTAAATTAATGAGTTCGTCAATAGATGCACTAAATCCGTTGGGTATAAACTCTAAATCTTTATAAAAATATTTATGGGCTCCACCTGGAGCTGTAATCATTTTACGTAAAACGAATACGGGCTTGAATTTTGGGGTAGTGACTGTTGCTGCTTCTGTAAAATTAGCATTGACGCCATAAGCTAAAAAAGGGCATATATCGAACTCGTTGGTACCGTAAAATTCCAATTGACCCATTCTTGTTTCTTCAACGCCTGTATTTGGGTCTATGTAGCTAAAAAAAGTTCTTTCAACTAAAATGTTATTCTCTGCAATTTCAAACTCAGTCATTTCATACCAATCAAATGGATTACTAACAACAAGTTGAATACTATTTTTTGGATTTGGAGTTCCTAACTCTGGTGAAGAAGAAAACTGTATCTGAATATAATACTTAAATGTAGTATTCAAAATTACTGCATATACTTCATCCTCAGAAAAATCTTGAGTAGCTCCAAATGAAACCCATCTGTCTTTTAAAGGGGCAAACTGATTTTTTAAAGAAACATATGCTGGAAATCCATCTATACGAAATGGCACGGAATCATTTACCTGATTGACTGTTCGATATTCTAAAATTTCATTGAACAAATTCTTCATTACGGCTTCAAATTGTATTTCTTCATCTTCAGTATTTGAAGAAAGACATTCCGTAATATGTGGATCTCCTGGCAAACTCACATTAAACAAAGGACAAATAACAAAACCTGCCCCACAAGGATATGGATCAGTACTTACACAACCATAAGGACCGTCTGAACTTAAGTATAATATAGCCGCTTTTACTTCCCTTTGATTTTCATGATTTCTATATGTTATTTCTATAGAACGCCCCCTTTCTCCTACAAGATCTATGTTTTCTATTATAGCAATATCATCAAGGTTAATACTAGTAGGAGTATTACCTCCCTGAATTTGAATCGTTACAGAACCTTTACCTTCTGGGGTTCTATGATCTCCTATTTCAACAGAAAGAGTTTTAGACACCCCTGCTGTTTCCAAATAGCAACTTGCAACACCTCTTTTAACATTAATATGACTACCATCTAAATCTCTAAACACTTGGGAAGTAACTCTCATTCTTTCTTCAACTCTAATATTATTATCGTTTAAAAAAGAATTTGTATTTAATGAGCTCATAGACACAAGGTTGCTTACACCTCCACCTCCATTAATTAAATCATACTTTTGAAAAGCATCGTTAAAAATTGAAATTAAATGGTCTTCAAAAGTATCTTCTAAATCCGCTCTTAAACTACAGGTTGACGTATTAATAAACTCTTCTCCATAATAATCATTAATATCCCCACAACATAAAAAATTAAGCAATGTTTCTTCTGTAGCCTGTACCGTTCCTATAGTACTCAGTTTTTGATTGGCAGCTGTTAACCAAGTTACTTTTACAGTTTGACCCACTATAGTATTTCCTTCATTATTATAGGTGTAATCAAAACTAACATTAGTAATCGTACCAGTAGTTGGTAACGGCGCATCTAAACTCATTAAGAAATGATCTACCCCATCAATAGCCAATGTATAAGTATTGTTACCTATAGCACTCCATGCTATTATTTGATCACTCTCAAAAAACTCCGGTAAATAGCCATTAACATAAGCATCTAAACCAGTAATATTAATATCAGAACTATTGATCTGGTTAGTATCTATAAGACTATTAAGAAGCTTTACTATGGCTTTATTAAAATAGGATTCTTTATTACAGGTTCCTGTTTCATCATAAGTATTACCGCCTCCAAGGTACTGTCCAGGCTCAACTGGATTATTTACAGTGCTAGAATTTTTAAATTTCCTTATCTTATAGTGTAAATTTTACACTATAAATTCTAAAAGTTTGCTTGTGCTAAAGTCCTAAAATTAATACTTCTTTCCGCACTACTTTTCATATTCAAAGCCGTTCACTTTCTTAAAAACAAATAGCATGGAGGATATGATTTTTTATGATAGGCTGCAATTTGCATTTACTATCACATTCCATTACATATTTCCACAGTTAACTATGGGCTTATCATTAATAATAGTCTATTTCAAGGGGAAATATTTAATAAAAAAAATTGAAAAATATAATGATATAGCAAAATTCTTAATGAAGATATTTGCTATTAATTTCACTATGGGGGTTATTACCGGGATTCCTATGGAATTTCAATTCGGTACTAATTGGGCAAGTTCTCGGAACTTACAGGCAGTATTATTGGTCAAACTTTAGCCATGGAAGGCATGTTTTCCTTCTTCTTAGAGTCTTCTTTTTAGCCTTTTTATTTTCGGAGAGAACTAATGGGTCAAAAATTACACTTTTTGACGGTTTTTTAGTTTTTCTGGGCTCTTGGGGAAGTGGTTGGTTTATATTAGCGAACTAATGCCTGGATGCAACATCCTGTAGGCTATGAATATTGGATAACGGCAAATTTTGTTTTAGAAAATTTTTCTTCTCTTTTCAGCAATCCCTGGCTACTTCCTGCTTTTTTACATAATCAGTTTGCTTCTGTTGTCCACCTCTTCTTTTGTTGTGGCTAGTATAGGAGCTTTTTATATACTAAGAAACAAAAATTTAGAATACGGTAAACTACTTTTAAAAACAGGTGTTGTATTTGGATTGGTATCAAGTATTCTTTTAGCTTTTCCCACAGGAGATTGGAATGCTAAAATGTGGCAAAATATCAACCCGCATCATTTGCTGCCATGGAAGGTATTTTTGAAACCGAGGAAGCGGGAGCCGAAATTGTTCTAATCGGTCAACCCAATATGGTTGAGAAAAAATTAGATAATAAGATTGCCGTACCAAACATATTAAGTTTTTTAACCTACCAAAAATGGGACAAGCAAATTCCCGGAATGGACCAATTTAAACAAGAAGAACTACCCGACAATATCCCGGCACTTTATTATTCGTATCATATTATGGTAGGCTTAGGTACTATTTTTATTGGTATCATGGGGTCGGCAGTATTCTTTTTATGGCGGAGAAAACTATTCAATATGAAGCCTTTACTTTGGTTTATCATGTTTTTGGTACCATTTCCGTATATCGCCAATATAACAGGCTGGTATGTTGCCGAGTTAGGCAGACAGCCCTATTTAGTTTATGGCTTGCTAAAAACGAGTGAAGGCATCTCCCCCACAGTTTCTTCAGGAAACACTTTATTTACACTATTAGGCTTTGTAGCCATATATCTACTACTCGGCTTATTATTTTTAATATTGGTAGGTAAAACGATTCATCAGGGTCCTAAACCTCAAACACATTAAATTATGGAAATATTTTGGTTTATCATCATAGCAGTTGTATTGGTTGTATTTTTTGTATTAGATGGTTATGATTTTGGAGCAGGAATCATTCATTTATTTTATGCCAAAACAGAAAAAGATAAAGAAGTTATTACTAAATCTGCCGGATTATTCTGGGATTCTAATGAAGTTTGGTTGGTTGCTGCCGGAGGTATGCTTTTTATGGCTTTTCCAACATTCTACGCTTCTGTTTTTAGTGGTTTCTATCTGCCGTTAATGATTGTTTTATGGTTAATTATATTCAGAGCCATTGGATTAGAGTTTAGAGGTCAGTTTGATTATCAAATGTGGAAAGATATTTGGGATAAAGCTTTTGGCGTTTCAAGTTTCCTATTAGCATTGTTTTTTGGTATTGCTTTGGGTAACATAGTAAGAGGTGTTAATTTAGGAGGTGTCGAGAACGGAGTATCTACATATGAAGGGCATTACTTTTTCCTACCTTTATGGAGTTCTAACTTTAGTCCTTTGAACGAATCTCCCGGTGTGATAGATTGGTTTACAATCATTATTGGTTTAATTACACTGGTTACTTTAGCTATCCACGGTGCCAATTGGATTATTTTAAAAACAAACGCATCTATAAATAACCAGCTTAAAACAGTCATCTTTAGATTAAATATAGCCCTATCTGTATTAACGGTCTTTTCTTTAATCGTCTGGCAAATAATCAATCCAAATTCTTTAGACAATTTTATTGAAACTCCTTTTCTAATCGTATTTCCTATCATTTATATCTCTGGATTAATTGGATTATTTTTTATTAAAAAGTTAAAAAAAGACATCTATGGTTTTGTTTTCTCTACATTGCTAATACTTGGAGGTATCGCTTCGTCTTTGGCCTCCATATTTCCAGCCATGTTACCTTCTAATAACGCGTTAAATGAATCATTAACTATTTACAATACCGCTGCACCAGAGTATGGATTATCCGTGGCTCTTAATTGGGGTATTATTGGTTTTATTCTTCTATTTGTATATATGATTATTCAGAAAAGGCTCATGGGAGGAAAAATTGATAACATGGATTATGGTCATTAATACCAATTTAAGTGTAATACATACGTCTATGACAGATACTTTAATTTCTCTAATAAGCATTTTGGTTGGAATTATCGGAGCAAATATTACAGGGTATATTTTTAAGATATATTCATTAGGAATTATTGGTAATACCATCGCCGGTGTTTTTGGCAGTATTTTTTTACTTAAATCTTTAGGTAGTCTAGGCTTTGATCCCAAATCAATCATTCAATTTGGAGATGTTCATATTGGTTTGTTTGCTCTAAATCTTTTCGTGTCTTTTATTGGTGGTGCTATTGCTGTGGTTTTAATCCGGAAAATAAAAACCAAGATGAATCATTAAGTTTTAATAAAAAAACAATCCCTTTGGATTACAATCGTTATAATTAGAAAAAATGGAACCACTAAGATGTTGTATTTCAGATAAAATTAATATTGATAATGATTCTTTAGATTCCATAATTTCTTATTTTGAAATTATAAAAATAAAGAAGGGGGCATTTTTTTCAGAATCGGGAAAAATTTGCAGGAAAATGGCATTTATCGAATCGGGATACTTAAGAATGTATGATATCGCCGAAGGAAAAGAAATTACCTTTTGGATTGGTAGTAATGGAAAGTTTATAACGTCACTTTCCAGTTTTATTTTCGAATCAGAAAATTATTGGAATATACAAGCATTAACTGATTGTACACTTTACGTTATTAGTAGGGAAAATCATTTTAAACTTTGCAAGGAACAGCCTAAATGGTTAGAGTTTGACAACGTATTACTTGCACATTCTTTTGCTTTATTGGAGCGCAGTATGTTTGCCCAATTACATACAACAGCACAGCAAAGATTTGAAACTTTACTCAAAGAAGAACCGGCGCTTTTTAATCATGTTCCGCTTCAACATATTGCCTCTATGCTCGGAATCACACCAGAATCATTAAGCAGATTAAGAAATAAATTAGCTCAGTCAAATTCTTGACATTTGTCAAGAGAGAATAATGTAAGTCGTAAGACATTTGTAGAAACACAAAATACAACACATTATGAGCTTTTTACAAATTACATTGCTATGTAACGCTATTTTTTCATTCGCAACAGGCATTTCTCTTATTTTATTCTTTAATACCATTGCTACCTGGTTTGGTAAGCAAACCCCAACCGTTTTTTGGATCATCGGATTAGGTCTTCTCTATTTTTCGTATTCTATAGGCATTGAAATAAGAAATCCAAAACCTCATGCCGTATTTTATATTATTGTTCAGGATTTCATATGGGTATTAGCTAGTTTGGCCATTGTAATTATAAAACCATTCAATATTTCAGTTATTGGTTATCAGATAATAACCATTGTCATGTTTCTTGTTCTCTTTTTTGGTATTGGGCAAACTATTGGGCTTGCTCAGGTTGACACTTTAAATAACAAAGGTCTAAAGCACTTAACATATGAAAGAATAATAAATGCCACAAAAGAAAATACCTGGAAGGTTATTTCAGATGTTTCAAACTATCATAAGGTTGCTCCTAATATTGATAGTGTAACGATTATATCTGGTGAAGACAAAGGCATGATTAGAAGTTGTTCACATAAAACGAATAGCTGGACAGAAGTAGCCATTCTATGGGAAGCAGGTGAACAATATACATTTCAGGTTAATACGGATGCTGAAGATTATCCTTATCCTTTAAAATCTCTAAAAGGTACATGGAAAGTTCAAGCCGTATCTGAACATGAAACCAAAATTATTATGCAATTTGATTTCATATATAAACAGAAAATTTACAATGTTTTAATCCATCCTTTTATGAAAAAAAAGTTTAATAAAATCTGTGATGAATTACTTGACAATTGGGAAAACATCTTAGAGGTTAAATAATACGTTTCTGGGATAGAGCACCTAAAGACATGGCTTAGAATGGTATCAAAATTTTATTTGTTCTTTGCTTTAAATAACTTATTAAAAAAGTTCTTTTTAGAAGACGGCTTGCCCTTACTCTTATTTATAGAATCCATTTTCTTTTGCTCTAGTCTCTTTAATTTGGCTTGCCTTCTTTTAATAGAGTCGCTTCGTTTTTTGTTTAACCTTTTTAATTTTAATTTCACTCTATTTATAGAGTCATTCTTTCTTTTTGTTAGTCTGTCTACTTTAATTTGAATTTTTTCCAGAGAATCTCGTTTTCTAAGTATGCGTTCTACAAGGTTTTTAGGTCTTTCTTTAAATTCAAAATTGTTTTTATGATAAGTGGTGTCTTTTTTTGTAAAATCAATCCAATAACCTGCTTTTAGGTTATTTTTATAATCACCTTTAACCATTAAATTCCCAAGCGAATCATAAGCTTTAAAGCGGCCATTTTTATATCCGTTTACCCAAGCTCCATGAGTCTTTAATTTTCCATTTGTATGCCATGTTTTCCAGTCTCCAATCTTTAAACCAAAACTAAAAGTACCTTGTTCTGCCAACTGTTTAGATTTATAGTATTTAGAATACTCCTTATGCAACACAAGTCCACCTGAAGTTGACATCGATTGATGTATTTGGCCAGATTTAAACCAATAGTATGTTTTATTTTTATTAAAATTGGTTTGTTTTTCCAATGCTACATAGCATTCTATATCAAAACCGTTATCTCTAATTACTTTTCTCTGCACATCGGCAGAAAAAGCAAAACACAACGTAGAACATATTATAATGCCTATTATTCTTTTCATCAGTTATAAATACTTAAATAGCTAAAGTATAAGTAACTTAAAAAATACAGCTAGGGTTTTGCCTTATTAAAGTGATGGTTTTTTATTATTATCCTGTACCATCAGTTAATGGTTAACCAGAGAAAAATTAAAACCATTAAAGTTTATTTTTCATTATTTTAATTAATACATTTATGCTGTAGTTTTCTGCGTTTTCCATTAAAAAATAATCAGAAATCGCTTAAAAATGCTCGTTTTTTAATAATTAAAAAACGGATACGTTCTTATAAATACTAATGTTTTCGAGTTTTTGATTACTATCCTTTTGGTATGATACTGCCCAACCGCAACCACCAGGGCGATGGCGACTACAGGTATGGCTTCCAGGGACAGGAGATGGACAATGAGGTTAAAGGCTCTCCGGGAAGTTCTTTGAACTATAAGTTTAGGATGCACGACCCAAGGGTTGGACGGTTTTTATCTTTAGACCCGTTAGCGTTTCATTTCCCACATAATTCGCCTTATGTTTTTAGTGAGAATAGAGTAATAGATGCTACAGAGTTAGAAGGTAGGGAAATTTGGAAGAAGAAATGGTGGACAGATTACGGAACGGCTCTTCTGGATAATGTTGAAAGTACGGTCGATTTCGCTAGTGATATTATCACTACGTATGCAAAAGCTAGTCCAATAGACCAAGTAACGGGAGGGTATCTTTTAGACACAAAAACAGTAAAAGCCATAAAAGATAACCCGGGAGGTTCTCTTAAAGCCATGGCTATTGGTTTGACAGAGGTTTCTCAGAGTTTACAACCTGCTGGACAAATAAAGGATTTCCTTGATGAAGACGGTGGAAGAAAACAGGGTAATGCTACTTTCGCAGCACTTGATTACGCAATAGGAGCTAAAGGAACGGGCTTACTTAAGAGTATTAAAAGGATTACCCCGCCTAAGCTTCCTTTGGCTGATTTGGCTCCTCCAATTTCTGTTGTTGATGATGTTGCAAGACAAACTGCAACACAGACAGTTACGCAAACAGCTACTAAAACAATGACAAAAGCAGAACTTCTTGTTAGAGGATCTATTCAAAACGCTTTACAAAAAGCAAAAGGTATTTATAGATTTACTATGACAGATGGTTCAGTATATATAGGACAAGCTGCAGGGGTTAACGGATTTGCACAAAGAACGAAAAGGTCTTTAGTTGAATTAGTCGAAGGAACATCAAAAAGAGGACCAAAAGCACCAGGAAGAACATTAGATAAAGTAGAGTTTTTTGAATTCGATTCCAGTATAGATTTTAGTATAAACGCAATGGAAAGAAGGTTTATACAAGAAGCTGATGGTATTGAAAATCTTTTAAATATAATAAATGCACCAGGAACAAATTAAAATATATAAAGAGTATGACCAAAGGTGAAATTCAGATAAGGGATAACACAAAATTTCGTAAGTCATTAACGAAATTAAATAATGAATTATTTATAGCTAATACTGTTTTTGTAAATTCCAATTTCATTGAAGAAAATGTAAATGAATTATTAAGCGATACTGATTTTAATACAATAACTTTTACCGATGAGTATGAGTTAAATAATATAGATTTTTTGAATAACTATGATTTAAAGTCTATAAAAGCTGTAAATATTTTAAGTAAACATGTTAAAGATATAAAAGGGTTATATAGTTTAAAGCATCTTGAAAAAATAAGTTCAACAAATAAGAAAATTGATTATAGCAATTTTACTAACTTAAGAAGTTTAGCGGGAGAAATTAATAACTTTTCATATAAGACATTAACAAATATTGATACTTTAGAGGTAATAGCTATTACAAATAAATTTAAAGAAAAAGATGTTTCTATTTTTTCAAAGAATATACACTTAAGATATTTAATGCTTAGAGGTGCTAAAATTGAGTCATTAATAGGTTTGTCTAATTTTGTGAACTTAGAAAGCTTAAATTTATTTCACAATAGGAATATTTTAAGTTTAGAAGGAATTACTAAAAAACTAATAAATTTAAGGGAAATATATATTGATTCTTGCCCAAAATTATATTATGTCAACGATTTTTTGTTAAATGTTCCACATATTGAATATTTACAATTAGGGGTCAAGAAAATTGATTCTTTTAAATTTATTGATTCTTTAAAAGGGTTAAAGCTTTTAAGTATTCATAATAAAATAGTTCAAGTAGAAGATGGAAATAAAACATCTTTAATAAAAGGCTTAAATCGAACAGGAGGTAAAATATGGTAGCCCCCGCTGTTCCCTAGTATGCGCTACCGCAAGTTTTTAACTTGTGGCGTCAAAGATTGGCAGCAAGAGTAATAAAATAAAAAGAAAAAGCTTTTACAGAGATGCAGAGGCTTTTTACATTTAAGAGGCGTAAGATTTTTTAGTTTTAAAATCACGTAGAGCCATATCAATCATATTAAGGATAAAGCTTTTGTTCTCGTCATTGAGTTCAGAAATCTTAACCAATCTATCAACAGCATCTTTATCAAGGAGTAAATTGGTTTTGCCAATAAGGTAATCTACAGAAACCCCCGCTACCGCTAGTTTAAAAACTAGTGGCGGTAAAGATTAGCCAGTCAAGAGTAAGAAAATAAATTAAGAAGCTACTTTAGAAATAGAGTAGCTTCTTAATTTATAATTTTACTTATAATTATATTTTTTATTTAACAATAGTTAAATTTTGCTGTTAAGGTTGATACAAGCTCCAGCTACCGCTAGCTTGTAGCTAGTGGCTGTAAATATATTGGTAAGAGTAAGTAAAAAGAATAAACTTAATATTACATATCATAAGTTAAAAAGTCCCCCGCTACCGCTAGTTTAAAAACTAGTGGCGGTAAAGATTAGCCAGTCAAGAGTAAGGAAATAAGTTAAGAAGCTACTTTAGAAATAGAGTAGCTTCTTAATTTGTAATTTACTTATAATTATATTTTTTATTTAACAATAGTTAAATTTTGTTGTTAAGGTTGATACAAGTTCCAGCTACCGCTAGCTTGTAGCTAGTGGCTGTAAATATATTGGTAAGAGGAAGTAAAAAGAATATATACCATAAGTTAAAAACTCATTTTTTATTTCTTATAGATTCTATTTCTTGTGTCATTTTTTCAACTATTTCAGGATATTGACTGGCCAAATTATGTTGCTGGCTTTTATCTTCTTTTAGATTGTATAGCTGCATTAGTGTATCACGTCCAGTTTCAATATCTACCCATTTATATACAGCGCTACCTTTATGAGGAGGAATAAGTACATAATCTCCTTTGCGATACGAGGTTATGTTACTTTGACCTAAAACCAAACTTTCTCTACCAACATTCGATTTTCCAATTAAGGCATCTAAAATGTTTTCACTATCTGGCGTCGTATTTACTTGTTTTGTTAATGCAGAAAAAGAAGCTATTAAATCAATTTGGCATACCAGTGCATCAGAAGTACCAGGTGTTATTTTAGCAGGCCATCTTACCATAAATGGTACATGAGTACCAGCATCAAACAAACTATATTTTCCACCCCTAAGACCTCCTTTTGGTGTGTGATTTCCTATTTTAGTGACTGCTTCATCGTGATAGCCATCATCCAATACAGGACCATTATCACTTGAAAATATGACTATGGTATTTTCGGCCAAACCTAGTTTATCTAATTCATCTAAAAATTGGCCTACAGCCCAATCCGCTTCTAAAATAACATCTCCGCGGGCTCCCAAACCAGATTTTCCAGAAAAACGCGGATGTGGAACTCTTGGTACATGAGGTTGATGTAAACTATAAAATAAAAAGAAAGGTTCATCCTTATGTGTATTCACAAACTTTATAGATTCTTTTAAGAAATCATCACTCATATTTTCATCAATAAATAATGCTGATTTTCCACCACGTTGGTATCCAATTCTTGATATGCCATTGTGAATACTTTGATTGTGCCCATGGCTAGGATGTATTTTAAGAAGTTCCGGATGTTCTTTCCCAGTTGGTTCTCCATCAAAATTAGAACGATAATTTACTTCTATGGGATCATTAAGATCTAAACCTACAATATTATGATTCTTTACATATACAGAGGGAACCCTATCATTGGTAGATGCCATGACATACGAATAGTCAAACCCTATTTCCAGAGGCCCAGGAGTAATTTTTTTATTCCAATCCATATCTTCGCCTCCAAGCCCCAAATGCCATTTTCCAATAACTCCAGTAAAGTATCCTGCGTTATGTAGCATAGACGGTAAAGTTTGTTTTCCTAATTCGAAAAGTAACGGCGCATTACCTGCTAAAACTTTAGCTCGAGTACTTCTAAAAGGATACGTTCCAGAAAGCATAGCATATCTACTTGGTGTACAAGTTGGAGAGCTTGCATAACCATTTGTAAAACGAAGCCCTTCGTTGGCAATACGATCAAAATTGGGTGTGATTAGTTCTGTAGCACCATAACTACTTACATCTCCATAGCCCAGATCATCAGCATAAATAACTATAATATTTGGCTTTTTATCTTCAATGTTTATGTCTTCATTTTTTTGCTCCTTAGACTTGCAAGAGCTTACTATGATTAGGCAAAAAAACAAGATAATTTTGATGTATTTCAT